>NZ_CP059834.1:0-1450 GCF_014117265.1 Corynebacterium hindlerae
CCTCCGATGAGATCGGCACCTGCGACGGGGTCGGACGCAAGCAAATGTTCCAACGTGGCCGCATCTACACTTCCCTGTCCGGTGTGGTCTCTATCGAAGGCAAGATCTTAGAAAAGTGGATCGAAACAGGTGAAGAAAAAGGCCCCCTCGGTTACCCAGCCACCGATGAAGAAGGCACCCCAGATGGTGTGGGCCGGTTCAACCGCTTCGCCCTCGGCATGATCTACTGGCACCCCAAGCACGGAGCACACTGGCTTAATCCATTGGTTGCTGCCGTGTGGGGAAAGCATGGGTGGGAGAGATCTCGTTGGGGATACCCTATCGAAGATTCTCAACCACTTCCTTCCGGCACCGGAGTCCAACGATTTGAGCATGGGGACTTCGACCTATTCTCCGAAATTAGCTCACTGGGTAGCCGGAGCATCCATGGAAAGGAAATCAGCAATTTGATTCCTGACTACATGGTTACCGCTGATGCGTATCCAAGTGAATTTACTTTCCGCCCATTCGTTACAGAAGACTCGCTACCATTCCCCGATAATCCGAATATGGGCGGCGTGACGATTCCCGACAACTATCAGTATCGCAACACCTATGGATTGGATGATTTTTGCACTTTCTCGCCAGATGCTTGGAACATGGCAGGGGTATCAGTAAATTTCCGTGGCGCATGCGCGCGACATGATATGTGTTATCTACAAGTAAAACAAGAATTCGAGTCCGACTCCCCTGACGCCATTTACGCTCCTGAGCGCAGGGAACGAATGCGCAAATGTGATGCAATATTCCATGTGAACATGATGACTGTGTGCAGGAATGAGACGCTTCAGTTCTCATGGGCAGCGCCACAATGCCGCGACGTCGCGAGGACTTATTGGGGTGGCGTCGTGGCAAGGCATCACAAGAATTATTTCGGAATTGTGGGTGGATAATTGATCAGGCGCATTTCCACCGCATTGTTTTTGTTCACGTTGCCTTTGTCCGTCGCGGGATGTGGGAACGCTATGGACACCAAGTTTATTGGACAAACCGCAATAGAAAAGGTAGACGACACAACCATAAAAGTGCTAGTCAATCCATGCGGCGCGCCAATGACTGACGTGTTCATTGACAATGTCATCCCTGAACCGCCAACACCCCGGCCGAGCGAAAAGTTCGGAAAAGGCATCCGATTCGAATCTCCTAAGTCTGAAGAATTCGAATTGACCTTTTCACTCGACCCCAATTCCCCTGAAAGTCTCGAAATCTTCACCAAAGATCTCGGCGAGATAAACATTTTCACCGTAGCTCGAGGGGAAGACACGAGAAGTTTTGGAGTTTATGGGCTCTTCCGGTTTTAGAGTGCGTTGATCTTGTCCTGTAGTTGTCCGGAGTGGATCAGGCACCGCAAGATGTAGTGGTTGAGGTTTCGGAATCCCAGGGCGATCCCCCGTAGGTGCTCGAGCCTGCC